>NZ_CASEZB010000005.1:0-16186 GCF_949292495.1 Candidatus Avelusimicrobium aviculae | reverse complement strand
TTGTATTACTCCGGGAAAGAGGATTTGGATCCGTACACGCGGGTATACATAAACAATTTATTAGCGGCCGGTTATAAGAAGAGCGGGAGCAAAGGTGTATTTGCGGGGCTGGGCCAGCGCGTGAAGCCGACCGCGGCGGAGATAAAGAGCTATTCAAACGCGAAGACGGCGCATCGGATAGGGCAAGGTATAGATTTGGCTTTGGTGCTGATATTTGGTACGAAGCTGGTGGTAAGCGCTGTGAAGGTAGGGGTACAGGGTCTTCGCAGCGGGGTACGTTTGATTAAGTTAGCCAGAGCGGGTCAAGCGGTGAACGGGTTAAGCCTGGGCAAGAATTTAAGCCGTGTAGTGAGATTAGGGCGTTTGCAGAAGTATGGGGTGGCTTCCGCCTCTGAAGTCATTGCCGGCAGTGTGCGCAATACCTTAAATATTCAAAGCCTGTTGCCTAAACCGGTTGTCAAAAATTTAAAACCGGCTGCCGCCAAACCGGCGGCTCAGACGGCTGTATATAAAACCAAACCGGCGGATTTTGCGTCGGCCGCTTTTGACAAAGAAGCCGCTTTTGCGAAAGCCAAAGCCGCGCGCTTGAACGCCGCTAAAAAACCGTTGACACCGGCGGAAATCCAAGCACGGGAATTGGTACAGGCCCGCCAGCAGGCGGCTTTGCGCAGGGCCCGGCAGAACCAGGCCCGCTCGCGCCAAATAGATAAAGATTTAATAGCCCAAACGGAACAGAAAGTACAAAGAGACGCCGCCTGGAAACAAACCGACGTTTACAAAGCGGAACAAGCCGCCGCCAACGCACGCTACGCGCGGCAGGCCGCTTTTGACGCTAAAGTAGACAAATGGACGTTTGGAAAAGGTTCCCAATTTTTAAAAGTGCTGCGGGACCGGGCTTTTGCGCTCAATTTAAGTTTATTGCTCAATATGGGCAGCCCCGAAGCCTTAATGGCCGCCCGCGGAGCCGCCCCGTTAAAAGCGGCCGCACAAACAGAGTGGGTGCAAACCTTGGGGCGCGGTACGCAAACGGCGCGCACTTTTAAATGGACTCCCTCGTCCATAACGGCAAAACCCATTACAAGAGCTCCGTTCTATATGGCGGAACCCGCTAAAGTGAAACCTCTTTCCTTTGGCAAGTGGGGGGCAAGAAGTATGGAAACCCCCGGTTGGTTTAAATTGCCGCAGGCCGAGATTTTTACTCCCATTAAAGAGGTTGCCCCGGCGCTGGCCCCCGCTTTGGCCTTACAGCCGGCGGCCGCTACCTGGAAATTTTTAAGCCCGTCAGTCAAAGGGAAAAACTCTTCCGGCTATTTATACAGCGGTTTGCCGATATTCTCTTTAGCCAAAGCGGCTAAAAAAGCGGTAGTTGGCTTAAAAAATATTTTCCCGCAAACCTATAAAGGCAGCGCCTACACTATATACTCTATGGGCTTTTTAATGGGGCTGGAAGTGGCCTCCCCCGTAATGACAGACCTGGGGATGAGCTTAGGCCTCAACATGGATGACAACAGCTGGGTAACCGTTGCCACTTACCTGCCTTACTTTTTGGGCGCTATGTTAAGTTCCACACTGCACAACCGCTTGGGCGCCAAAAGAACTTTAGGTTTGGGCCTGGCTTTAAATATTACCGGCCTTTTGGGGGGAATCTTCTTATGCGGGTTGAACGGCTCTTTTACCCCGGACGTGGATACCCAGGCACACTTCCAGCGCATTTTGGCGGCAATAGCCACGGCCAGTATGGGTATGATTTTTATCCAAAGCTCCATTGGAGCCGTGTTTGAACACTTAACCCGCGTAGCCCCGGAAATGGCTACCGTACCGGAAAAAGACCGCTTAAACACCCTGGAAAAAGGCAACATCAAAATGCAGATTTTCCGCTCCGCTGGTATTATTATGACTTACTTGTTCCCGTGGGCGGCGGCGGCTCTGTTACATAAAGACTGGAGTTACGCTTTTGTCATTCCCTTACCGGTAATGGCTTTAGGCGCGACGGTGTTTTTACTGGCTAATTTACCCAATATAAAAGGCGAAGGGGACGCCCCGGAAGCCGCCGCTCAGGAAGCCGTAACAACACAGGCTGTTTCCCAACCGGAAAAAATTAAAAAGGGCCTGTGGAATAGAATTAAAAACAGCGGGTACATTTCTTTATTTAAAGAAGAACCCACCGCCAAGTATTTAATTCCGGCCGCCTTCTTGATGAACGTAATTGAAGTAACCATTCATAACGGGTTGATGTTCTTGCTGCCCAGCATGGGCATACCGGACGGAACCCGCTACTTCCTGACAATGATGCAATACGCCGCGGCATTTTTAATAGGAAGAATGATATCCCCTTGGGTATTGGCTACTTTCCCCAATTACAAAATGACGCTGAGCGCTGCGTTAGCGTTGGCGGGAATTGCCGTTGCCTTTCCGTATGCGCAAAGCAACGCTTATGTGTTTAGCATCGCTTTAACATTGGCACAAATAGGGATTTCTTCCTTATTTGCCCTGCTGTTTGGGGCCTCGGCCAGAAACCCCCAAACCCAAACAAGAATGGTGTCTTTAATCATCGCGTCCGCCATTTCTTGCGCGGTAGGGCCGCTGTGGTTGGCTAATATCGGGCAATGGGGTATAAACACCGGTATAGTGGGCGAAAAAGCCGGTATGGCCTTGGCCTTAATAGCTATTCCGGGAATTATGGCTGTACTGGCTAACTGGTTATTATTCAGAATGGAGAAAAAAATCAAAAAAGAAAACGCCCAAGAAGCTAAAGCGCAAAAAAACAATCCACCCCAAGAACAAAATTAAAAACATAGATAAAAAACCTCCTTTTTAAGGAGGTTTTTTATTGCTTCATCGTCCCGGCTCAAAACAAATATTGTTTCTAATCCCTTGATAAAAAATTGCGCATACAAGGCGTTTTCTCATCAAGCATACAAGGTAGCCAAACTGCTGGTTTTGCCCCAAATAGGGAAAAGGCAACCTTTCTTGTCTGGAAACAAAAACACTAAAAAGGGGGAAAATCACCCCCGGTGAAATACACACGCCAAAAACATCTCTCGCTTTAGGGTTAAAATAACATAAAAAGGCCGTAACCATTAAAACAAGGTTACGGCCCGGTAAAACCCAAAAAACAAACGGCTATTCGTAACGCAGAGCGTCTATAGGGGTTAGCTTGGAGGCTTTATAAGCCGGGTAAAACCCGAAAAACACCCCGGTAGCGGCAGAAAAACCCACTGATAATATAATGGAAAAAAAGCTTAGCTGCACCGGAATAGACGTGGAATGCGCCCCCACAAACAGGCTCACGCCCACCCCCAGCACCACCCCGATTAACCCGCCAATACAGGAAAGGGTGACGGCTTCCGCCAAGAATTGAAGGCGTATATCCGCGCTGGTGGCACCAATGGCCATACGGATGCCGATTTCACGCGTGCGCTCCGTCACGGACACCAGCATAATGTTCATAACGCCGATACCGCCTACCAACAAGGAAACCGCCCCAATCACGCCCAACAATATCCCCATGGTTTTGCTGGCGCTTTTGGCTTCTTCCACAAAGGAGGCGAAATCGTCCAGCTGGAAATCATCCGCCGCCAGTGGATGTATGCGGTGCGTATTGCGCACGGTGTTCATAATATCCAGTTTGGTGTCTTCAATGGTGTTAAAATCTTTCACGCGGATAATTACCCGGTCCAACGCGCGGCGGTCTGTACTGTTCCACCCGGCGTTCATTTTTACTTTGCCGGTGGTATAGGGGATAAGGGCCCCTTCGTCCATGTCAAACCCCATGCCGCCTTGTCCACTTTTCTTCATCAGCCCCACTACTTTAAAAGGGATATTTTCCAGCACCACGGTACGGTCCAGCGGGTCCATATCATTAAAAATGGTTTGGGCCGCGGTGGCGCCAAGCACCATTACCTGCGCGTAAGAATCCACTTCTTTTTCATTAAAATACCGCCCGCTTTCCAGCTCCCAGTCATAGGTTTTAAAAATATCGGTATCGGTAGCCAATACGTCCAAAGAAGTGGACGTATAGCCGTATTTTACCTCAAAGCCGGAGTTGATGTACGGGGCCGCCGCTTCCACACCGGGCAGCTTGCGTATGGCTAAAACGTCCGTCATGGTAACGTCTTTGGGGGAGGAGATGCTTTCGTCCAAATCCCACGGTTGGCGCAAATACAAAATATTGGTTCCAAAGCGGGAAAAGCGCTCCTCCATGCTTTTTTGCGTTCCGCTGCCCACCGCCAACATGGTAATTACCGCCGCCACGCCGATAACAATACCCAAACTGGTTAAAGCGGCGCGCATTTTATTGGCGGATATGGCTTTTAACGAAAGGCGAAATATAGAATAAAGCATATCTAACATAGTTATTTTCTCTCGTCACTTATTTTTTGGCCGTCTTTAAACTTAATAAGGCGGCTGGCGTATTCGGCAATGTCCGGCTCGTGCGTGATTAGAATAATGGTTTTGCCCATTTCTTTGTTTAAGCGGGTAAACAGTTCCATTACCTCTATACTCATTTTTGTATCCAGGTTACCGGTAGGCTCGTCGGCAAAAATAATGGGTGCGTCGCACACTAAAGAGCGGGCAATCGCCACGCGCTGCTGCTGCCCTCCGGAAAGCTGGTTAGGCAAGTGGTAAGCGCGTTTTTCCAGCCCAACGGCTTTTAAAGCTTCCATGGCTTTTTCCCGCCGCAAATGCATGGGGGTATGGTTATAAATCATGGGCAGTTCTACATTTTCCAAGGCCGTAGTGCGCTTAATTAAGTTGAACCCTTGGAATACAAAGCCTATTTTGCGGTTTCTTACCCCGGCCAGTTTAGATAAATCCGTAGCGGTTACATCAATACCGTCTAAAATATATTTACCCTTGGTGGGTTTATCCAAACAACCCAAAATATTCATAAACGTAGACTTGCCAGAACCGCTGGGGCCCATTACCGCCACAAATTCCCCGCGTTCCACACTGACGCTTACATCATTGAGCGCGCGGACTTCCACGTCGCCCAATTTGTAAATTTTAAATAAATTTTGGGTGTCAATTAACGGCATCAGCGTCTCCTTCCGCCCGGGCGGGGACGGCCGGTATTGGCCATGGTAAGCGCCGCGGAGCCGCTTTCACGCACGATGACACGGTCACCTTCTTTCACGTCACCTTCGGTAATTTCGGTCTGCGTGGTGCCCACAATACCAACGCGTACGCCTACGCGTCTGGGTTCCGCTTCGGGGTCATCCAACACCCATAAACCGGTGGTTTCATATTTTTGGTCATTACTGGAAGGGGAGAAACGCAGCGCCTCATTGGCCACCAACAGGGCGTCTTTTTTATCTTGGGCTTTGATGGTAATGGTAGCCGTCATACCCGGCATAAATTTTCCTTCCGTATTATCCACCTCAATTACTACCGTATAGGTAGTGGTGGAAGAAGACCCGCTGGAAGAAGACGAAGAAGCAGAGTAGTTGGTACGCACTTGGCGCACGGTACCCTCAAATTTTTGGTCCGGGTAACCGTCTAAGGTAAATTCCGCCTTTTGCCCTTCTTTGATTTTTACCACGTCGGCCTCAGATACTTTGGCCTCAATTTGCATTTTGGTCAAATCCTGCGCCAAGGTGAACATTTCAGGCGTGGCATAACCGGAAGTTAAGGATTGCCCCTCGCTTACGATTTTGGTAAGCACAACGCCGTCATACGGGGCGACAATGCGGGTATTATCCAAGTCTTTTTTGGCGCTGTCTAACCGGGCTTGGGACTGGATAACCGCAGACTCCGCTGAATTTAAAGAGCTTTTCGCGTTTACATAGGCCAGTTCATATTCTTCCAAGCTGGATTTGGAAACATAATCTTTAGCAAACAAGTCACGGTATCTGTCCCGGTTTAAAGTAGCTAAATTATAAGCCATTTTGGCAGATTCCAAACTTTCTTTGGCGGAAGACAAGCTGGCTTCGGCCTGGTCATAATCGGCCTGGATTTGGGTGGGATCAATCAGCGCCAGCAAATCCCCTTTCTTAACGGGAGTATTATAGTCCACGTAAATTTTTAAAATTTCGCCGGAAACCAACGCCCCCACCTGGGTAGTGGTAATAGGCGCAAGCGGGCCGGAGGCTTCCACCACGTCAGCGATATCACCCTTTTTTATACGCACCGTTTGAAAGCGGGGCGGCTGTTTGGCGGGGAAAAGCAACGTCCACGCGTACCAAACAGCGGCAGCCAACACCGCCACAATAATTATCTTTTTAAACAGGCCAAGCCGTTTAAACCAATTCCAGCATGCCGCCGGAAATTTAAAAATACCTTTTACCTTTTTCATATCTATTTCATCCCCATTGCTTGTTTCAGCTCCGCCACGGCGGTGGCGTAATCATAACGGGCGGTAAGATAACTCAGTTCCGCATCCGTGTAAGAAACTTCCGCATCTTTTAATTCAATAATATCCCCGATACCTTCGTTATAGCGGCCTTGGGCCAAATCCAAATTTTCTTTGGCTTTTTGAACGTTTAGCTTGGCTATCGGAACGCTTTCCTCTGCCTCTTGCAGTTTGATAAAAGCGCTTTGCACTTCCAAGAAAACGTCGTTCATTAAACTGCGGTCGCTGTTTACGGCGTTTGCCAAAGACAGCTTGGCCTGTTTTACCCCGTTATACGTTTGAAACGCATTGAATAAAGGAAGTTCTACCGAAGCCAACAGCTTGGTGTTTTCATTGTCCAAATAAAAATCATCCCCGCTTTTGCCAAAACTGGCAGAGAAAGAAAACGTAGGCCAATAAGCGGCTTTAGCCTGGCTTAGTTTAATACGGCTTATTTGAAGCCCCGTCTGGGAAGACAGCACGTCCGGCCGGCGGGCGTAAGCGGTGCGGACGGCTTCATCAAGCGTAATGGAAAATTGGCTTTCGTCTATATTATCGTCCAGCGTAAGCGTATGCCCGGCGGGAACGCCCATGGCATTGGCCAGCTGGGCAGACGAAGTGGACACCAAGTTTTTGGCGCGGATAAGGCTCAATTCCTCGTTGTTTAAATTTACTTCCGCGGTGGTAACGTCCACTTTAGGACGCAGGCCGTTATCATAATAGGCTTTGGTACGTTCATACTGGTCTTTGTACAAATCCCTGGCTTGGGTGCGTATGGCCACGGCGCGCTGGGCGGAAAGCAAAGCGTAAAATTTGCTCTTAATGTCTTTATAAATTTCCTGTTCCGTTTTTTCCAAAGACAATTTGGCTTGCTCTAACGCTAATTTAGATACTTTTACATCACGGGCTAAATCCGTAATACCGCTGATAGTTAACGATGCCTCCACGTAAGAATTGGTGGTGCCGTGGTCCGTACGGGAAGAGCCGGGCACTTTGGTAATATCATACCCTTGCTGGGCCCCGGCGCTGGCCGTGGGCAAAAAGCGGCTTTTGGAAAGGCTGACGTCCGCCTCGGCCGTGGCTACCGCCAAACGGGCGGCAATGGCTGAGGGGCTGTTTTCCAAAGCAATATCAATGCATTGCTGTAAAGTTAAAGCTTCATCTAACCCTTCAATATGTTTTCCGTCAGCGCCGCGCCGCGCGGGAGAAACATTCTCCTGCTGCGCCTGTGTACGGGGCTGGGGGGAAATCACTTCCGCCCACGCGTTATCCAGCGCGCCCAACACGCACGCCGTACATAATACCGTACAAATTTTAAATGTTTTCATCTTCATCATATTATATAAATTTACACCGGAAAACCGGCACGAAAAAATAAAATAAACAAACACTACCCGCTTGTTTAAAACACAAAAAGCCGTTCTTTTATTACATGTATTTTAGTAAGAGCAAATTTCACTGTCAAAAGGATGGATATCGCAATACCTGCGGGGACGGTTTGTATAATCTTTGGGGATCGGGCCGCCCAAAGGGGTAGTGTCTTGGGTAATAGCGCCGTTAGGGGCGTATTTCACTATGCCAAAACGCCCTTTTTCGTCTGTCAGTTCTATATGGGAAATGTTTCCCTTGCGGTCAAATATCCAACGGGCCAAGCTGCAACACTCGGAGCTGGGTAAATAATTTTGCGTATACATGTACTCTACCCGCGGCTTTTTGACCGGGTCCAACCAAATAATGGTGTCCGATATTTGTTCCCGGGAGAAAACATCATAAATGATACGGTTAATACGATTATTGTCAACCACATAATCCGCCCGTATGTTTTCTTCTATTCCTCGGCCGCGGCAATCGGAATTGTTTGGAAAAACCATACACCGTTCCGAGGCCGCCAGCGCATTTTTTATGAGGGGCGGCTGATAAGCATAACGGAGAAACTTAGAATACCGCGGGCGCAGCGGCTTAGCCTTCACCGCAACAGACTGAGGAGCGTCAGGCAGGGGCAAATTTGTTAATTTTCCACGGAGTCTTCCCGTAGAGGAACGAAACAGCCAACTGTAATCCACATCCGGAATCTGCCGTATCATAGGAGAGGGGGTGGAGACATCCTGCCGGCTGGGCTGAGTATCCGTAAACACGGCGGGGGGAGCAGGTAAAATGGTCAGAGCGTTTTTGGAATTAAAAAAATTTCCGCCCCAATGTACAATTATACCCATTACAAGCACAATAAAAACTATTGCCCAAACTTTTTTTGCCATAACGATATTTATTATAATATAAAATATGTGGAAAACAATCGCCCTTCTTACGGCTTCTAACCTGTTTATGACTGTGGCCTGGTACGGCCACTTGAAATACAAAAGCAAAGCCCTCTGGATTGTGATTTCGGCCAGCTGGTCTATTGCGTTTTTTGAGTACTGCCTTCAGGTGCTCGCAAACCGCATTGGCAGTAATTTCTTTACCGTTACCCAGTTAAAAGTAATGCAAGAAGTCATTACCTTGGCGGTATTTACGGGTTTTTCCGTCTTGTATTTCAAAGAAAGCTTTAAATGGAACCATCTGGCCGGTTTTTATGCTTGGTGGCGGCGGTATTTTTTGTATTTAAAAAATGGTAGAATAACCGCACTATGAAAAACAAACACAGACTTTTTATTAAAATGGCAGAACTGGTGGCGGAGCAATCCACCTGCTGCCGTTTGAATGTAGGGGCCGTATTAGTGAAAGACAACCGCGTCATAAGCATTGGTTTTAACGGCACCCCTACCGGACAACAACATTGTGAAGAACATTTTACCAAGGTTTACCGCAACGAATTTGCCGACAAATATCCCTCATACCCGGATTTTGTGGCCAGCCGCGATTTTTACGACTTGCACGGCAAATGGTCCATTTCCAATGAGCTGCACGCCGAACAAAACGCCATCGCCTTTGCCGCAAAAAACGGTATTTCCACGGCGGGGGCTTCCATTTATGTGACGTGGTCCCCCTGCGTGCACTGCGCCAAAGTGATTGTAAGCGCGGGAATTAAACACGTTTATTATTTAAATATGTATGACAGAAGCCAAGAAGGCATTGTGTTTTTGGAAAGAAACGGCATTGAGTGCCGCCAATTAACGCCGGAAGATTTAAAATAACCGGCAAGAAAGTTTTTTTTAAACCTTACATTTACTATAATGAAATATATGGCTAACAAACAACAAGAAAATCAAGATTTTTTAACTTCGGGCCTGATTAAATTCGGCTCTTTTTGCAAACGCCGCAAACAAGCGGTACTTACGGCTCTAGGCGTGCTGGTGGTAGCCGCCGTATTGGGAGGAGCCTATCAAGCGCACACCAAACGGGTTCAGGAAAATTCCTGGGCGGATTATTACACCGCGCAGATTGCGCTGATTACCGCCGGGCAGGAACAAGCTTTTTATTTAGTGGACACCTTAAACAAAAAATATCCGGGTTCAGACGCGGCGCAATATGCCCAACTGCTAAAAGCGGACATGCTGTACGCGCAAGAAAACTACGCCCAAGCCGCCGATATATATAAAGACTTGCACGCCAACGCCAAAAATAAAGAAGTGGCCGTAGTGGCGGATTTGTCTTTGGGCGCGGCATACCAGGCAATGAAAAAATATCAAGACTCTATTGACGTCATGCAGCACTTTATTGAAAAACACCCCACCAGCTACGCCTTGCCGCAGGCTTATTTTACGCTGGCTATGTCTCAGGAATTGGCGGGCAAAAAAGAAGAAGCTTTGGAAACCTACAAATTAATCTTGGAAAACTACACCAAAAGCTATTGGGGTTCTTTTGCCCAAGACAAAATTAACGAACTTAAAAAATAATTAAAAAATCCGCCGCCGTATTGCCAGCGGCGGGTTTTTTATGTCTATTTTCCATTTTAAAACGCTATGAAAAAATTAACCGCATTATTACTGGCAGTCTCTTTCATGTCAGTATCCGCCGCGTCTTACGGGGCGGGTTTCGCGCTGTATGAATACAGCGCCCGCGGCACCGCTATGGGCGGCGCTACGATGGCCAATACGGCGGAAGCCGCTTCCCTAGCCGTAAACCCGGCCTTAATTACCGAGCTGGACGGAACCCAGCTTCAAGTTGGTTTAACCATGGTAACGGCGGACGCCACCACCAGCGTGGCCGGGGATTCCCGCTCGCTGAAAAATGATATTTGGTATTTGCCCAACTTTTTTATTACCAAAAAATGGAGCGACCAAATTTCCCTGGGCTTAGGCGGTTTTTCCCGCTATGGACTGGGGGGGGAATATAACTCTCCCGTGGAAACATGGCTGGGAAGCAATTTGGCTTACAAAGTAAAGCTGGAAACTTTTTCCTTTACTCCCACCATTGCGGTAAAAGCCAATGATGAAATTTCCATCGCCATGGGGTTGGAAGCCATGGTGATTGGTTTTTCTCAATCTTCTTATTTTAATTTGGCGGGCCCGGCTAACGGGGGAAATTTTGAAATCAGCGGCTCTGGCGTAAGCTGGGGGGGAAACTTCTCTTTTATTTACAGACCGGAGTGGGCGGAAAAATGGGCCTTGGGCGCTATGTACCGCAGTAAAGTAAAACAAAATTTAAACGGCCGCATAGAAACCAATGGAAAAACCTTCCCCGCCATTAATATTCATGGTGCCAACGCAGAAGGTTCCATTTCTTTGCCGGACAGCATTTCCGCCGGGTTGTCTTTCAAACCTACGGAACAGTGGACGTTGGAAGCCGGCATCGTGGGAACGTTCTGGAGCGCTTACGACCAAATCTTAATCCAGTACAAAGACAGCGAAACCAGCCCCGTTATCCGCAACCAAAAGAAATATAAAGACGTATACCGCCTAAACTTTGGTACGGAATACAAATTAAACCCCACCTGGGCGCTGCGCGCGGGATATGTATTTGACAAATCCCCCATCAACCCCAAGGAAATGGACACCCTGGTCCCCGTGGATGACCGCCATATCGCCAGCGTAGGGTTGGGATACCAAAAAGACGCTTGGAGCGTAGACTTAGCCTATGCCCACATTTTTGGGAAAGATTTGAGCGGATATTCCCATCAGTTATCCAATACGCCTATTGAATATACCGACGGCAAAAGCGATATCTTTGGCATTACGGTTGGATACAAATTCTAAATAAAATAATCACTAAACCCCCCAGACAACTGGGGGGTTTTTATTCGTTACTATCCTTAGCCGGTAATGCAGTATTCCTTACTACACTCTTCATCTACAGCAAGAGCTTTCTACCCGCTATAATATCAACCATACCAGTCAAATAAAGTGTCTGTGTCGTATTAACACGGGCTCATTAACTGGCTTTATCCAACAATTTAAGTACCAAGCGGGGAAAAGGATAGTCTTTCATTTTCTCTTTGGGCACGGCAAGAAAAGGGGTAGGCATAGGCATGCGGGGGGAAAGTTTCACTTTATATAAATAAGCATATATGGTTTGGTGGGATAAAATATGCTTTACCGGCCCGGCCGCATAACTGGGTTTTAAAGCTGAAGGAATAAAACCTTTTTCTTTAAAAACTTCCTCGGCAGGCAAATCTGCCTTGGTTCCTTCCGCCAAAGGGGGTTCATATAATCCTTGCCAAATATCCCCGGCGGGGCGCTTGTTCAACCACACCGTATTGCCTTGCTCTATATAAAGGTAATAAAAAAAGCGGTTTTTCACCGGCGTCTTGCCTGATTTTACAGGTAACTTGTCTACCAAGTTACCTGCCCGGGCTTTACAAAACGACATAAAGGGGCACACCGCGCACTCCGGATTAAGAGGTATGCACTGCAGGGCGCCAAAATCCATAATGGCTTGGTTGAACAGGTCGGGCCGGTGCTTGTCCAGCACTTGCTGGGCTAAAGAAGAAAATTCCTTTTTACCCGCCGCCGTATCTATGGAAGACTCTACCCCAAACACACGGGAAAGCACCCTATATACATTGCCGTCCACCACCGCATACGGCATACGGTAAGCAAACGAGCAAACTGCCGCCGCCGTATACGGACCCACCCCCTTTAAGGCCAAAACCTCTTTATAAGAAGAGGGGAAAACACCGTTTTTCATACTTTTGGCCGCCGCATGCAAGTTGCGCGCACGGGAATAATAGCCCAGCCCCTGCCAAAGCTTTAATACTTCGTCCTCTTGGGCGGCAGCTAAAGTGGAGGGGGAGGGGAAACGTTCCACAAAACGCCGGTAATAATCCATCCCCTGGGCTACACGGGTTTGTTGGAGGATTATTTCAGAAATCCATATTAAATAAGGGTCCCGGGTATTGCGCCAAGGCAAATCCCGCTTATGCCGGTGATACCATGCAATTAAAATTTCAGAAAAAGGAAACATTTCCAAACCTTCTTAAGACTATAATCCTATTTTAGCAATTTACCCCAACCAAAACACCTTTCCGTTTTAGGGCAAGGCTTCCAGTTATCAACAATGCAAAATTAACGCCAATTTTGCATTTCAAATTATTTCGCACAATTTCTCAAAAAGCAGGTCTTTTTTACACACGGCAAAATAATTCCATATTTTTAAAAAATCAATCCTGTTTTTGCTGACTATAAAAGAAGAGGCCTCTCTGTTTCTCTGTCAAAACAAGCTTCCATTTTAAATACACTCCGCCATTTTATAACATTAATTTTTCAGACAGAAACAATAAAAAACCTGATTATAAGACATATGTTAACCTAAATTGCCTGCAAAGATAGCTAAAAATCAAACAATTCCACTCATAAAAAATGCTTTTTACCGTCGGAAAATGCGAGTTGTTAACAGATATTGACATATAACGACATTAAATGTCATATATTGACATATGTCATTTAATGTTGTATTATATGTCGTAACCCGGGGATAAACCCGGTGGATAACTTTTTTCTGAGCGGGATTTGACCATGGAAACAGAGGATACACAAATTTTTAAAATACGCTTTAAACTTCCTTCCGGAGAGGAGTTTGAAGCCCAAGGCCCCAAAGATTTTATAGAAGAACAACGGGCCTATTTTTTAAACCTTACCGGTAAGAAGCCTACCCAGGGGGAGGGGAAACGCCTTTATTCCTCAGTAAGCCCTCTGCCTAAGCCAGAAACCCCTGTTCAGCCCGCCCCGCGCCAGCGCCCCACCTACCCTATATATCCCGCCAAGCAGACGCCTATACCGCAAGAGGCAAACTTTCCTACCGGGCTCCAGCCAACCGTTATCCCGGCCTCAGGAGGAGGCTTTGCCCCTGAAGTACCGTTAAATCAAGAGGGGGTAGCCTCTCTATGGGAAAAACTGTTTAAGGTAGAAGAAGGGGCTTTGGTGCTGCGCCGAAAAAGCCGCCTGCTCACCCCGCAAACGGCCGCCTTAGTGCTGATAGCCGCCGCACGCGTATTGCGCAAAGAAAACGAATACAGCGCGCTGCATTTATCCAAATCTTTGCGCAAGTCTGGCTATGGGGAGGGGAGGCTGGACCGGTTACTGCTTTCTGAAATGCGGGCGGGAAGCATAGAATCCGCCGGCAGCAAACGCAGCCGCGCCTATAAACTATCCAGCGAAGGGTTTGCCCGCGCCATAGTTCTGGCAGAAAAAATAGCGGAAGACTTGTAAGTAATATCCTTCCTTATTAACACTTAAACCAGCCAAACAGCTTTACAGCTCTTACACAGGGGGGAATATACAGTTTTAGAACTCAAACCAATTAATATACCCCCTTTATAAAACTCCCAAACCTTTAACTCTCCCCTATTTCTAACAATTTAAAAATCTAATTATTCAAATTAGATTTTATACCCCCTTTTGTATGCCAAAAAATTTAAAAACAGCCAGAAATAAAAACCTAACAAACTAACAAGATATATGTGGACTGGAAAAATGTAAAAAAATTTGAAAAGGGGGAGTATTTGTCAAATCCATTTAACTAACGATAATTTTTATTATGTTAACTAAATGACCAAAAAAAGAAGCTTTTAATAAGCATACAATTATTATCAAAAAAAGTTTATTTATACTTTAAATATAAAATATTTTTATATATATCTAATACATTTTATAAATATATTTTTTTAGCAGGAATCGGAAGCCGGATAAGCACCAAAAGGAGCCTCTTATTTAAGTTGAAAAGTAGTATTTTGATTCCCTGATTTATAACTCAATGATTAATTTTTATATGATTTTTAAATTTATAAAATAAAAAACAGCCTCTATTTTTGTATATTTTTATAAATTTATACAATTTATTACAAACGCAAATTAACATCTGTTTTTAAATTATTTTTCAAAAATATGTAACCAGCCCAAATTTGATTTGGGGGTATATAGATATACCCCCCTTTCAAAATAAGGCATTTTAAAGACTTTAAAAAAATATGCTTATATTTTAAGTATATTTTAAATTCAATATTTTACTGTATCTATTAAGCTATTTTTTTATTTTTTAAACCCAATAAAAAAGACCATCTAGGATAAGATGGTCTTTACAAATAAAGTATCCGCCCACGCGTACATAAGACAAAAATTAAAAATCCGCCCGGAAAGAAGTTACCTTACCTAAAGCAGGAAAGAGATAAACCCTTGTTTCCTTTCATGAAACATTTTCAAAAGTCCCGTTAACTTAGGGGCATATCCCAAGCCACAACAACCAAGAATAGCAGCCATAAGTTACCGACAGATCTCCTTGCGTTTGGCTGATATGTTACCAACAGCTCTCTATCAGCAAATTTAGAAAAGGGGACAAAGGATATAAACAAAAGCGTTTTAAGCTACACCGCCTTATGGGTGGGGGAAAACTATAAAAAGAAGAGGAGGGGCAAAAGGAAAAAAGTCCCCTTCCCCCTCCCTTTAAAACAGTTTCCCCCTTCTTGCCTAACAACAGGGGTCCGCCCCTCGTTGTTTATACTATTAAAGACGCAAAGCCAAATAAAGCAACAGGGCGTTATCCCATTTAGAAGTTCTTTCCAAATGCGCCCCCATCTTTTGGTCAGGCACATAACTTAGCCGCCACTGCGCCCCTATTACTAAAAAATCCCAAAATTCCGCGTCTGTTCCAAAAGCAAAACGGTAATATACAGCATGCCCTTTATTTTTATCCCCCCAATAAGGCGTATATTCCCACAATTTGGAACCAGCGCCCAATATGATATATTGACGGGGGAAAGTGTCCGGGGTGAAATTTATTTTTATAATTCCCCCCGCCTCTTTCAAATCTAAATTTTTAAGGGTAGACTGCTCCAGCCGAGATAAGGATTGGCCGTATTCTCCCCCCAACATCAGCCACGGGGTAAGCCAAACGCCGGCATAGCCAGTTAGGCCGCGGTCATTATCCATAAGAGGAACATGAAGGTTGGAACTCCTTAGCTTAGTAAACTGATAATAACCGCCCACCCCGGCTTCTATCCGGCACGCCTGCCAAGATTGGGCGCCGTTAAAACCGCTACCTTGGGCAAAAAGGTTTACGGGCACAAAAAAACAGGCGCATACCAACGCGCCCCATAACAACAAACGGCCGTATTTCATGTATTTATTGTACCTTTTGAAGTGCGGCCCCTCATATAACTTATTTAAATTAAAAAATAGCTATATTTATTATTATCTTACTTGCGTTTTACGACCCCGTTATGTTGCTGTATCACCGCCCGGGGAGGACTAACACCACGCCTTTCCACCTGCCTGTTTATGCCCACTATAAGCGGCCTAAGCAATGGTTTTATAAAAATATATTACCCGCCAAGCCGGGGGCTATAAACAATGAAACTCCCCGGGCTTACGCCCGGGGTTTCTTTCTATACGAACAATTTCATTGTTCGCCCCAAATCTTCTTTTCCCTGCATATCTATATATTTTCGTATTTGTTCTTCGTTTATCCCTACCGTGGATACAAAGT
>NZ_CASEZB010000004.1:0-20669 GCF_949292495.1 Candidatus Avelusimicrobium aviculae | reverse complement strand
TGTGGTATCGGCAGTGATAAACGCAGTGACTTAATTTGGTAAGTTCCATATTGAGATGGTACTAAATATGAAGATTTGGGGATACACACTCCATCCCTCGGGCTTACGCCCGGGGTTTATTGTGAGCAGTAGTTATAAAATAAGCGTTTCATTGCTGAAACGCTTATTTGCATATTTCACAACAAAACGTTATTTTTCCGCCAGTTTGGAAAAATTACTATACGTTACAAATTTTTCCTCATAGGCCACAAAAGCTTCCTGCAAAATTTTGATGGCGGTTTTCTTGTCAAATATTTTTTCCACCACCACCGTTTTGTTTTCCAACTTTTTGTAGTCCTCAAAAAAGCTCATGGTTTCAGATATTAAATGCTCGGGCAGCTGTTCCACGTCCGTATAGTGGCTTACGTTCGGGTCGCCCTGCGCCACGCCGATAATTTTATCGTCCGCCTCGCCGTTATCCAACATGCGCATTACGCCAATAATACGCGCCGGCACAATACACATGGGCACTACTTCCGCCTGGGAGAGAATTAAAATATCCAGCGGGTCTTTATCTTCACCCAACGTGCGGGGGATAAAGCCATAGTTGGCCGGATAATAGACGGAAGAATAGAGCACTCTGTCCAAGCGTAAAAGGCCGCTGGCTTTGTCCAGCTCGTACTTGGCGCGGGTGCCTTTGGGAATTTCGATAATGCCGTTTACAACATAAGGCAGGGAGCCTTTGTCGCCCGGCGATACATGGTGCCACGGGTTAAAATTTGCAAACATTTTTTCCTCTTTTTTCTATAAGATATTACGATTATAGCAATTCTAGCCGAAACTTTCAGTTTAAAGCGGCCGCGGCCTAACCCAAATATCGTGTCTGCACGGCTCAATTTATTTGATAAAATCTAGTACGTCTTACCAAGGAGAAAACATATGGAACAAGAATTTATTAATTTTAACAAAGTGGGCATTATCGGCTGTGGTTTTGTGGGAGCGGCCTCCGCTTTTAGCCTCATGCAAAGCGGACTGTTTACGGAAATGGTGCTTATTGACAGCGACCAAGCCCGCGC
This sequence comes from Candidatus Avelusimicrobium aviculae, assembly GCF_949292495.1. NCBI lineage: Bacteria > Pseudomonadati > Elusimicrobiota > Elusimicrobia > Elusimicrobiales > Elusimicrobiaceae > Candidatus Avelusimicrobium > Candidatus Avelusimicrobium aviculae. Next base: position 19,614 of record NZ_CASEZB010000004.1, on the reverse strand, counting down.
CGAAGGCGAAGCCTTAGACATCAGCCACGGCGTGCCCTTTGCCAAACCCATGAAAATCTACGCCGGGGATTACGATAACATCAAAGACGCGGGGCTTCTTATCATCACCGCCGGGGCCAACCAAAAACCGGGGGAAACCCGCCTGGACTTAGTAAAAAAGAATATATCCATTTTTAAATCCATTATCCCGGAAATCACCAAACGCGATTTTAAAGGCATTTTGCTTATTGTGGCCAACCCGGTGGATATTTTAACGTCCGTAGCCATTAAATTAAGCGGCTACGCGCCAAACCGGGTGTTTGGTTCCGGCACGGTGCTGGACACGGCCCGCCTGAAATACAATTTAGGCCAGCATTTAGACGTAGACAGCCGCAGCGTACACGCTTTTATCATCGGCGAACACGGCGACAGCGAAATAGCCGCCTGGAGCTGCGCCAACGTATCCGGCATTAAGTTAGACAAATTCTGTGAAATGCGCGGGCATTTTAACCATCAGGAAGCCACAAAGCGTATTGCCGAAGAGGTAAAAAACAGCGCCTATGAAATTATTTCCCGCAAGAAAGCCACCTATTACGGGATTGCCATGTCCGTCAAACGCATTTGCGAGGCAATCGTGCGCAATGAAAAATCCATTTTACCCATTTCTTCTTTAATGAATGGGGAATACGGCATCAGCGGAGTGGCGTTAAGCATGCCCGCCATTGTAAACCGCCAAGGGGTGGAAACGCACGTCCCCTTGCAATTAAACGAAGAGGAAGTGGCCGCACTTAAAAAATCGGCCGATACGCTAAAGAAAATTTTAGAGGAAAACGAAATCTAATTTTCTTTTTGTCCTTTTTGCTTCCGCCCGCCTTTTTCAAAAAAGGCGGGTGTTTTTAAACAAATTCTTCAGGCACAAACATACTTCCAAACCGAATATAAATCTTAACGCCATAAACTACGCCTTTCCTCCGGTGAAATAAGCAAACAAAGGTTCCCTTCTTACCCATAAGGCCTACCCCAAAACAGGCCTTTTGACCCTTTCCCCGTTTCTGGGCGAATTTATAAAATACAAGATGATGAAAAATATTCTGACGGCATTTATATTTATATTTCTTTTAACGGCCCTTCCTGCGGCAGCGCAAAAACCCGTTAAACTGGGAGGGCGCATTGTAAAAAAAGCGCAGGCTAATTCTACTCAAAAAACAAAATCCGCCCGCGCGGCGCTAACGTCTACGCCAGACAAAAACACTGCCGCGGCAATAAAACAAGCGACACGAAAAATAAAAGAAAAAACGATTCCTTATCTTTCGCACAAAGACGGACATATTTTTATGGCCGTTGTAGAAGCGGACCCAGACATACGTTTTTCCGGCACGGTATTTGAAATAGAACATCATGGGAAAAAAGAAATTTACGGAGCCATCGCCACCCACATTATTCCTTCCAAGTCTAATAACGTGTTTGGCATTCCCCGTCATTTTAACGCCACGGTTTATTTGCCACAAAGCCAAACCAACGGTCATATTCCGCAAGACATACTTTCCTATTCCCTTATCCAAGAAGCAAACGACGTATATTTTAAAATGAACATCCCGGCGGAAATTGTGGCGGCGTTTCCAATAAGTACGTTTGATATGGCTTTAGTTAAATTTTCCGCCGAGGGGGAAAAGCTGCTTACCCCTTTTACTTTGGCGCAGCGCGTAAGTAAGAAAGAAATACTGCGCTCAGTAGGATATAACCACTGGCGGTTTTCTTTTATTCCCCAAAGGCATATTCTTAGAAAAACGCCTACCACCATTTATACTTCCATGCCGCTTCCCCACTTGGAACGCGTAGGCATGTGCGGCAGCGCCGTATTAACCCCCAAAAATGAACTGGCGGGTATTCATACCGGAAGCCGGATAGATTATTTCTTTTCAGATAACGGCCCCACCGTATCTTACGTTACCCCGGCCTCTTATTTGCGTTTTTTGGTAAAAGCGTATCATAACGGGGGAAAAGCCAACGTGCCTTTTTATTTGGCTCCGGGTCATTTTATGAAAATGGATATCAGCGAATACCCGATTTCTTTTCAGCTGTTAGGGAAAAAACACACGGTTTTATTTTCCGACCGAGTACACTTTCACTTTCCGCATACCCGCCTTAACCAGCTGCTCAAACAGTTTCCGCAAGCCCGTTTTTTGCGTGTGAGCACCCACCGGGTAACCTGGGCCAAAGACGCAAAAGCCCTGCTGATGACGCCGGACGACCAGCCCCCTTATAAAACTTATTTATATGATTTGCAGAAGAGAAAAGTAGTAAACGCGACGGGAACTAACCGCAGTAAATAAAATATTTACCCTTTCCGCCAAAAGGCCCAATTGGGTATAGGTCTTTTGCTTCTTGTTGGGGAGACGCTCTCTTATATAAAATAAAAACATGAAACCGTTCTTGGGTATTATTCTTTTTATTAGTTGCTGTTTTGGTTTTGCGAGGCAAAGCCATGCCCAGCCCAAAATAACCCCCAAAATGCTAAAACGCTATGCCGCTGCTCTAAAAACAGGGGGGACTGCCAGACGTTGCGCCATACCCCGCAACGCCAAGCTCGCAACTGCGCTTTCGAAAAAAGCGCGCCAACAGCGGCCAGCCACGCTAGAGGCGCAACAAGGCCGCTTATTCCAAGCCGTATTTCCCAAGGATGAACGCTTTAAATTTTCAGGCGTCGTATTTTATACCTATTACAACGGGAAAAAAGAAATTTACGGGGCCATGGTGTCGCACGCCGTTTCTTCCGCCAGTCTGTTTCCCGGAGTTCCGCGCCATTTTGAGGCCACTTTCTTTGTTTCAAAAAACCAAACTAAAAAAATTCCGGCGGAAATTGTAGTCTTTTCCCCGGTAAATATACTGGACTTGGTACTGGTAAAGTTTCCCGATGAAGCCGAAACGTTTTTAAATCCTTACCCTTTGGGAAAGCTAAACAATGAAAAAAAAGTGTTTTCCCTGGGATACAATGATAAGGGCTTTTTGCCCGTTTACAACCGCCGGGTGATACAAGATTTGCCCTATTCCATCCGCACTTCCATGCCCATTGCGGAGAGAAGCCTCCGCCAAGGGCTGTGCGGAAGCGCGGTTTTAAACAGTCAAAACCAGCTGGTTGGTATTCACACCGGTTCGGCCCTAACCGAAAACCCTAAAAACACGCAACCGCCTTGTTCCTTTGCTACTCCGGCCCATTTTTTAAATTTGTTGGTGGAATCCTATCACAACGGGGGGAAAGCCACTGTGCCTTTTTATATTGATAATGAACGCTTTATCAATTTAAATATGAATGAATACATTGTGTCCTACGCGCTGTTAAACGCTGTGGGAAAACCATTAAAAGCAAAAACAGTGCAATTGCATCTTTCCCGCACTGACTTAAAGAAACAACTGCAAGCTTTTCCCCATGCCAAGTTTTTATTAATCACTACCCATCCATTATCTTGGGACGAAAATAACCTCGCCTTGCCCCTAACCTCATTTTTTGATGAAACGCCCAAAACCACTTATTTATATAATTTGCGCACGGGCAAACAATATAAACTGCCCTCCTTTATCCACCCGCCCAGGCCCAGCCAACCCAATTGGTTTTAATCATTTAAAAAGCGTTTTCTTGGGATAATTTAAAATTGTTACAATATCCAAAAACAAGGATTTTGAATATGACTTATGATTTTGACACACCCGTAAACCGTGAAGGAACTTTTTCATTAAAGTGGGACGCATCCGGCCCGGATACGCTGCCCATGTGGGTGGCGGATATGGACTTTAAAACCGCCCCCGCCATTACCGAGGCGCTTATCAAACGCGCCGCCCACGGCATTTTTGGCTATACCAAAACGCCGCCGCAATACTACCAAGCCGTTACGGATTGGTTTCTGCGCCGCCACGCTTGGGCCGTGCAGCCCGGTTGGATACTTACGGCCCCGGGCGTAGTGCCCGCTTTGTGCGCTATTATACAGGCTTTAACCAACCCGGGAGATAAAATCATACTGCAAACCCCGGTATATAATTGCTTTTTTTCCAGCATTAATGACAATAAACGCCGCACCCTATACAATCCGCTCGTGTATAAAAACAACACCTACTATATGGATTTTGAAGACTTGGAACAAAAAGCCGCGCAGGAAAACGTAAAATTTTTATTGTTATGCAACCCGCATAATCCGGCCGGGCGCGTGTGGACCAAAGAAGAACTGATGAGAGCGGGGGAAATATGCCTAAAACACGGGGTAAAAATCATTGCCGATGAAATACACGGGGAAATCACTTCCCCCGGGCATACTTATATACCGTTTGCCTCCCTTTCGCCAAACTTGGCCCGCCAAACCATTACCTGCACTTCTCCCAGCAAGGCATTTAACATAGCCGGTTTACAGGCGGCAAATATCATTATATCCGACGAAACCTTGCGCCAAGAAACGGAACAGCGCCTAAAAGCCAATGAAATAGCTTCTTTGGGCGTATTTGGGGTGCAGGCCGCCATCGCCGCCTACACGCAGGGGGAAGATTGGCTAAATCAATTAAATGCCTACATTTACCAAAACTATTTATACTTAACCGAATTCTTTGAAAAAAATCTTCCCTTTTTGCCGGTTACCCGTTTAGAGGGTAGTTATTTGGTCTGGGTAAACGCCAAGGCGCTAGGGCTAACTTCCGCCCAGTTAAGCAACAAACTGCGCACGGAAGGCAAAGTATTTGTAAACCCCGGCCACTTATACGGGCCGGAAGGAAACGGATTTCTGCGCTTGAATATCGCCTGCCCGCGCGCGTTGTTGCAGGACGGGCTGGAACGTTTTAGCCGCGTGGTAAAAAACGTCCCTTTGCAAAACGCTTGACTTGGAGCCGGCTCCATAGCTTATACTTTTTATACAGACAGGAGGAAATTTATGAGATTAACCGCAAAAACCATTTTACTGGCCGCTTGCGTTTTGTTTATGGCGGGCTGCCAAGCGGCGCAAAAACCACTTACCCAGCCGCAACTGCTGGAACTGGCCAAAGGGCATGACCTGGTGGCCGTATTTCCGGACGGGCATATAGAAACCTATAACGGCCGCGGGCTGGGGCCTTTAATCACCCATTTGCAGAAAGGGGATTTAAAAAACGCCCAAATGTACGATAAAGTAACCGGGCGCGCCTCGGCCCTGCTGTTGGCCTATGGGGGGGCGAAAAGCCTGCATACGGGTATGCTGTCCCAAGAAGCTGTTCCCATATTGGGAAAATACCACATCACTTATACATACGATAAACAGGTTCCGTATATTTTAAACCGTTCCCAAACCGGCTCCTGCCCCATGGAAACGCTGGCCCGCGGCTTAGATGACGCCCAAACCGCTTATCCGGTACTTAAACAAGGGTTTGAAAACTTAATTTCCAGCGGCTATTCGGGACAATAACTTTACAGTAAAAACCCGGCATTAAGCCGGGTTTTTTATTGCGGGGAGTGGGATAAAATGGCAAAATATATAGGTTCTTATGTATCAGGCGGTTATTTCCCTATATAAAAAATTTACTCCCGCACAAAAACGCACCGCGCTTTTTTGCGGAGTCTTGCTGTTGGGAATGTTGTCCGCCCTAGTGCTAATGGGCATTAATTTGCTGCTGGCAAAGGCCTATTTCCCGCATGTTACTTTTTTGTTTGACCCCCGCTTTCACCTGAGCGATTTTTATGATGTGGCCTCTTTCACCAAGCTAGGACTGGATGTATATAACCAACCAGGACCCAATTATTTTCCATTTTTTATGGTTTTGCTTTTGCCGCTCAAATACGTAAACTGGCAGTTGGCTTTGTGGTGTATGGAAGCCTTGTTTGTGGGGTTTTACGCATTGCTTGCTTACCGCTTTATGCCGCCTATGCCTTTTAAACCCGTATGGGCCGGTATTTTTACGCTGTGCTCTTACCCCTTATGGTTCACGCTGGACCGGGGCAACGTGGAAATGCTGCTGTTTATTGTGTGCGGGCTGTTTATTTGGGCCTACCAAGAAGGCCGCTTAAAAACGGCAGGGCTTTTGTTGGCGTTAGCCATTAATATGAAACTTTACCCGGCGGTGTTTCTGGTTTTGTTTGCCGCGGATAAAAAACACAAAGAACTCTTTTATACTTTAACACTTACCGTATTGTTTTTTGCGGTAGGCTATTACTTAACTGGGGCGGGGGAACAATTACAAAACAATTTAGAAATGTTTGCTTTTTACCACCAACAGCGCCCGTTTGGACTGCAGTTTTCCCATTCCTTAATGAACTTAATGCGCGTGCCGGTATTTATCAGCCTGGATGGGGGGCTTCCGCAAACCTGGGGGCCTTTTACCTATTTTTCCGCTCAGGCGGCTTTTGGATATATGCTGTTTATGTTTGCTTTGTTTAGCGTAATTTGTTTGTATGTTGTTTTTATTAACAAAGCATTTTGGAAGGCGGTGCTTTTGCTCACACTGGCGGAAGTGGGGTTTCCGTTTGTGTCATCTGACTATACGCTGATACATCTTGTACTGCCGGCGCTTCTTTTTTTAAACGCCGGCGGAAAACAGCCTGCCCAAAACACGTTGTGCGTACTTTTGGCGCTGTTGTTTATACCTATCAACTGGTGGGCGCATACCTATTACATGAGCCACTACGCCATGATATTAAACGCGGGAAGCGTGCTCCGCCCGCTGGTTATTATACTGCTATTAGCGGTATTAATGCGCGATTTCAATTACGCCCGTTTAAAAGAGGGAATAAAAACTTATATCCGCCCCAAATAACAAAAGCCGGACTCTTCTTTGAAACGTTTCTCCAGGTCTTTTAAACAAAAAAACATTTCCGCCGTCCCTTAATCTTGCTATACTATAAGATGTGTTTTTAAAACACCTTATTACTTTATTCTTGTGTCCGCAAGTAAAAACAAGGAGTACGTATGACTGAAAGCCTTACCCAAATGGTCACCCTGTTAAATGACCGTTTTTTGGGATATATTCTTATGGCCGCGTTGGTTTTCTGCGGTTTATATTTCACCCTGGCTACCCGCTTTGTGCAGTTTACCCGCCCCAAAGAAATGTGGCGCCTGCTTACGGAAAAAGCCAGCTACTCTAAACAAAAAGGGCATATTTCTTCTTTTCAGGCGTTTGCCATCAGTACCGCTTCCCGCGTGGGAACGGGCAATATAGCCGGCATAGCCATTGCCATTACCGTAGGCGGCCCCGGGGCCGTATTTTGGATGTGGGTTATTGCCGTTATTGGGGCGGCTTCCGCCTTTGCGGAAAGCACCCTGGCCCAAGTATATAAAGTAAAAAAAGGCACTCACTTTATAGGAGGCCCCGCTTATTATATGAAAAACGCCTTGGGCAAGCCTTGGATGGGGTCCGCCTTTGCGGTAATTATCACGCTGACCTTTGCGTTTGTGTTTAACTCCGTACAGTCCAACACCATTGCCCAGTCTTTACAAACCTCTTTTCAAATTACCCCTGCCGCCACCGGCTTGGTGTTGGCCTTTTTAACCTGCGCCATTATCTTTGGCGGGCTTAGACGCATTGCCAAGTTTTCCGCGGTGATTGTGCCTGTTTTTGCCTTGGGCTATATTGCGGTAACCTTGATTGTGCTGGCTATGAACTGGGAAAAAATACCCTCCGTGTTGGAGCTTATTGTGTCGGACGCGTTTTCCTGGCGCAACGTGGCGGGGGGAACCTTGGGTGCCACCATTATGACGGGCGCGCGCCGCGGGCTGTTTTCCAACGAGGCCGGTATGGGTTCCGCCCCCAACGCCGCCGCTACGGCCAATATTGCCCACCCGGTGTGCCAAGGCTATGTACAGGCGCTTAGCGTATTTGTAGATACGCTGATTATCTGCAGCTGCACGGCGTTTATCGTGCTGCTGGCGGACTATCAGCACATGCCTTCCGAAGGCATTGCGCTTACCCAGGCGGCTTTGTCCCAAAACTTGGGGCCGATGTTTGGAAACTGGTTCATTTCCATAAGCGTACTTCTGTTCGCTTTTACTTCTATTATAGGCAACTATTATTATGGGCAGGCAAACGTGCAGTTTTTAACCAACAGCCGTTCGTTTATGGTTATTTTCCGTACCCTGGTGGCTTGTATGGTGTATTTAGGGGCCGTACTGCAAATGAAACTGGTGTGGAACATGGCGGACTTGTTTATGACCCTGATGGCCCTTTTAAACATTACGGCCATTTTACTGCTTAGAAAACAGGTGCTTGCCGTGCTGGCCGACTACCGCAGCCAACGGGCGGAAGGGGTAAAAAACCCCGCTTTTAACCCCCGCAATATTCCCGGCCTTTCCAATGCGCAGGCATGGGAAGAAACCAAATAATCTCACCCCCGGCAAGCCGGGGGTTTTTATAGGCCCAAAAGCATCTTTAACGGGCGGTAAAAAAATAGTATCATATATACAGAAGTAAAAAATCCATGGAGGATGTAACGTATGATTAAAGTAGGTATTAACGGTTTTGGCCGCATCGGTCGTTTCGTATTCCGCGCGGCTCAAGAACGCAAAGACATTGAAATTGTAGGTATTAACGATTTGTGCCCGGTTGATTATTTGGCTTATATGCTCAAATATGACACCATGCACGGCAAATTCAACGGCACCGTAGAAGCGGACGTTGAAAAAAGCGAACTGATTGTAAACGGCAAAAGAATCCGCGTAACCGCCTGCAAAAACCCCGAAGAATTGGCTTGGGATAAAGTAGGCGCCGAATACGTGGTAGAATCCACCGGTTTGTTCCTTACCCAGGAAAAAGCGCAAGCCCACATTAAAGCCGGCGCTAAATACGTCGTTATGTCCGCCCCGTCCAAAGACGCTACCCCGATGTTCGTGGTAGGCGTGAACGAAAAATCTTACGTAAAAGGCACCCAGTTTGTATCTAACGCTTCCTGCACCACCAACTGCTTGGCTCCTATCGCCAAAGTGTTGAACGACAAATGGGGCATTAAAGACGGTTTGATGACCACCGTACACTCCACCACCGCCACCCAGAAAACGGTTGACGGTCCTTCTATGAAAGACTGGAGAGGCGGCCGCGCCGCTTCCGGCAATATTATTCCTTCTTCCACCGGCGCCGCCAAAGCCGTGGGCAAGGTAATCCCTGAACTCAACGGGAAATTGACCGGTATGTCTATGCGCGTACCCACCTTGGACGTATCCGTGGTAGACTTGACCGTCAACTTGGCCAAACCGGCTAAATATGAAGAAATCTGCGCTGCCATGAAAGAAGCCGCCAACGGCGAACTGAAAGGCATTTTGGGCTATACCGATGAAGCCGTTGTATCTTCTGACTTCCTCGGCTGCCCGTTGACTTCTATCTTTGACGCCAAAGCCGGTATCGCTTTGACGGATACGTTTGTGAAAGTCGTGTCTTGGTACGATAACGAAATCGGCTACTCCAACAAAGTGCTGGATTTAATCGCCCACATGGCTTCCGTAAACAAATAAGCATTTAGCTTACTTAAAAGCGGGTCCGCAAGGGCCCGCTTTTTTATTGCTTATGTTTACGGGAGCACGTAAAAAAGAGATATCCTCTTCTTAACTTTCGTATCCTTTCGCCCCGCAAAGGCTTTATAAACACAGAAAAACAACAAACCGCATTTTTTATTGCATTTCCCGCCAGTTAAAGATGTATAATAAAAGATAGTTTTTACGATAGAGAGGCGTATTATGAAAAAGATTTTTTACATCAGCGTGCTTTTTTTGTTTGCAACCCCTGCAAGCGTATTTGCCGCCCAAGAACGCTTTGTACGCGTAAAGGCGGATGCAGAGGTAATGGCCCCGCCGGACCGCGTAACCATTACCGTAGGCCTTCAGCATAAAACGGACAATTTAAAAGAAGGGGCAAAAGTTTTACAGCAAAATATAGCCAAAGCGCTTGCATACTGCCGCGCCCAGCATATAAAGGATAAAAACATACAAACCCAAAATGTAAGCATTAATCCTTCTTACTACGCGGCTGACGGCAAACGCACGGATAAACCCTCCTATACATTAGCACAGTCTTTCAGTGTTACGTTGGAAGATTTATCCCAATATGAAACCGTCCTTTACGGCTTGTTGGACAATGGCATAAACCAAGTGCAGGACGTACGGTTTTATTCTTCCAAATTAAAAGATTTTAGAAACGAAGCCCGCACGTTAGCCATGCAAAACGCGCAGCAGAAAGCGCAATTGTTAGCCAAAGAAGCCCATGCAAAGCTGGGTAAAGTGATGACTATTACGGAAGAACAAACCGCCGGGTTTTACGGCGCGTCCAACATCAGCCAAAATTCTTATATTAATACCGCTTCCGGTATACCCGCGGCGGGGGTAATCCCCGTGCGCGCGGAAATAACCGTTCAATACGCGTTAAATTAAAGAGGAAAACTATGTTAAAAAAATATGTATTTATATTGTGTCTTGCCGCTTTAGCCGGCTGCGCGGCCAACAGCGCCATTACCGGCCAATGGGTACAGCCCATACCAGGTATGGAACAGCAAATGCAAGGCTTTAAGCTGAAAAAAGGGGGAGAGGCCTCCTCCATTAATATGGCTACCTTGCTGTATGAAAAATGGGAAAAACAAGGCAACACCTTAACTTTACACGGCAAGAGCGTAGGAAACGGCCAAACGCTTCCTTTCACGGAAAGTTATACTATTCAGCAATTAGACGGACATACTTTAAAACTTCTTTCCAACTATGGCAGTGTGTTTACTTATACACGCCCTAAATAAAAAATAAACTCCGCCAGTATTTGAAACCCGGGCGCAAAAGCCCGGGTTTTTATAGGCCAAAAGGCCCCCGTGTATATAGGTCCTATGACCCTTGTTAAGAAAGTACAGAATTCATAAATTAAAATTAATATTAATTAAAGGCGATAAAGGATATGAGAAAAATGAGTATAAAAAAATGTTTGTTTAGCCTGATAGCCGTAAGTATGGCAGCCAGCGGTTTTTGCGAAAACGTGGAAGCCCTGGATTCTTTTCCCGTGGGGCGCGCTATTAGCAACCAAGTGGAAGTTTACCGCGCCGCCATGGCCGTTATGGAAGGCTACAACAACCATGTACGCCAACTAAAAAATAAAAACAAAAATTTGGAAATCACCCAATCTTTTGCCGCCATTACCTCAGCAGGAGTATTGGACATTCCTTTCCGTTTCCCGGCCAATAAACACGAAAAAAACATGCGGGCCCATTTGTTAAAAATATCCGGCTATTTGGTAAAAAACCAGCAGTCCTTTAGTAAGGTTCGTCCGGATGCGGCTTTTTGCGTATTACAAAACGCGTTGTATTTGTATCCGTCCGTTAAATTTCAAAGATTGGAATTAGATAAATCCCGCCGGGACACAATACTCAACCGCTCTTTGCGCATGTGCCCGGGCAAAATGAAAAAGATTCGTTAACTGTTTGCTTTTACGATGAAATAATTCCCCGGGCAAACGATTTACCCGGGGATATTTTTAATAAAATCTATTTTTTATTTAAAAAAACACTATACTATAAAAGATATGAAAACATTATTACTTATTATAACCACTATCCTTATCTTACCGCAGGCGTTGCCGGCACAAGGCCTCAGCCGGGCGGCAAAAAGCGTGGGAAAAGCGCTGGAAAAAGAAGCGGTTGCCTCCTCTTCCAGTGCGGTGGCGGCTGCGGGTGCAGCGGCGCTTTCCTCCAAAAAAGTAGGAAACACGCTTTCCACACAAAGCCAAAAAAGCCTGGAAACGGCCCAAGAAAAACAAGCCCATGAAGACGCTATATTGCGCGGTCAATTATTGGGAGGGGAGGCCTTTCCTTCTTCTTTGGCATGGAAAAACGCCAAGAACAAAAAACTTTTGCAAAAACCCAATTTGCAATGGGCCCCGGCCAAACGCTTAAGCAAGGAAGAGCGCCGGATAAATATTCCATTATCTACAGCACTGTTGCTGAAGTATAAAGAACCTATTATAAAATCTTATGCTTTAACAGACAGCTATTTGGAAGGCTACTATCTGCGCCGTATCTATCCGTATTTGTCTAAACCCTCATTTCTCGCAGAGAAAAACGGTCATATGTACCGCGGGGTGTTTATGACGGTGGATGAATTGGCTTCCACCCTTCAAAACGGTTTTTTAACCTCTATGAATACCTGGAATGTAGGCGCCAAAAATAAAGGGGATCAGTTTGTCAGTTTCTCTAGTTCTACCGGGGAAGCCTTGTCCTACGTATTCCAAGGAGGGGGAAACCGCGAACATCCAAATGGCATTGGCGTTGTGTTTGAAGTGGATTCAGATATAAAAGGCTTGGAATATTGGGAAGACGAAGTGCATAATTCCACCCATACCATTTACCATTGTTATGAAAACGTCCCTCCGGAGAAAATACGCAACGTGTATATTTACGGGCAATACGGGCTGGAGAGCTTGCCAGAAATTATCATAAAAGCCCGCCGCAACGCTTTGCCCAACCGGGAAAGATGGATACATGACTTTGATAGTCGTTTCCTGCGCTAAATACACATAAAAACGGCCCTGTAAAGGGCCGTTTTTATTGAAAAAAAACCGCCATACAGGCGGTTTTTTATTTAAAGAGAAATATCCGGCTCCCCACCCTGCGGCTTTACAAAAATGTGGCTAAAAGAAAGCGCCACCCCTATATATACGTTCTGCCCGCGGGGAGCAATATACTTGCCCTGTGCGGTATAAAAATTAATAAAAGGCGCTATGGACAGGTTATCATACAGTTGCACTTCTAAACGGGCGTCCAGCTCCAGTTCATAATCCAAGTCCGTATTTCGGGCATGGGATTCGTGCAGATAGTCCCTCCATACCGCACTAAATTTAGCCAAAACGCCTTCCCGCAGCGGGGCTTGCAGCTTTAAGGCGGCCTCCCAAGCCAGCTTTTCGGAAGAGGGGTCATACGTATGGTCCGCCTCGCCCACAGCGGCTACATAAAAATCTTTTATATAATCCCCGTCAAAAATTTTAACCCCCAGCATGCCCCGGTACACCCGGTAACGGGGGGCATTGTCCAAGCGGGTAAATTCGGTTTCATAACCTATATTGGCAAACGGGCCGGCTTCAAAACCGCCAAGCACGCTGTCCACACGCCACAAGCGCTGGGTATAACCGGTGGTAAAGGCTATCTTATCGGCGTTTTCGTTTGTTAAGGTTTCGCCTTCAACGGGGCGGATGCGTGTTTTTCCATAGTTTAGCTCTAAAGCATTGCTCCAAAGCCAATTATTAAAATAATAATTGCCTAAGGCGTGCAGCTCCCCGCTGATCGCGGTTTGGGAATCCGCAGTCAGGCGCGCGTCTGAAAAATCTTGATATTCTTTTGCATAGTTTACTTGCGTGGAAGTAAAGTTAAAAGCAAGCCGGTCCAACTCCACCTGCCAGCCGGTGGCGTTTTGCGCAAACAATATTCCAGGCGTCATAAGAAAAGCCGTTAAAATAAGGGGGAAAAACCTCATGAGGCCACTCCCTGTTCCAACTTAAAGCGCAAACGCAGGCGGCCGGGTTGCCAGTCCCAGGTGGTAATTTTAAAACGTCCTATTTGGGAGGTATTTTCTACGTGTTTGCCAATACAGGGGCAGGCATCATACTCGCCCACAAAGACTACGCGCAGCATATCCCCGGTATCAGGGGGCAGTTTGGACGTATCACTGATTTTAGCCGCTTCTTCCCGCGTCATCATGCGGCAGGTAACCGGTAAATTTTGCGAAATAATTTGGTTAACCTTTTGCTCTATTTCAGCAATTTGATCTTGTGAGGGGGAGGCGTTCAGCTCATAATCACATTTAGATTTTGTTTTTTCTATATGCGCGTTGCGGCTGCGCGGGCAGCCAAACATGCGCACCATGGTTTGGTTTAAAATATGTTCCGCGGTGTGCATGGGCTCAAAATAATCTTTCTTAGGTTGAAAAGAGGGCGCTTCCGGCCCGGAGGTTAAGGTATTCATATATATATATTTTAGCCTATTTGGAGTATTGAATACACTCCAATATACGCCCGGCGTGACAACAAGCCCCTAAAAATAATAAAATATATATGAAAGGAAAGACTACTCTCTTATCCTCTCCTCAAAAAGTTTGATATTACAAGGAAGAAACTATTATTATGCCAAAAAACACTGATTTTTGCAAAATTGTCGCGACCATCGGCCCCGACACGAGCAATGAAAAAGCTATTGAATCTTTAGTAAAAGCGGGGGTGTCCGTTTTCCGCTGCAACTGCAGCCACGGCTCCTTGCCGGAATACCAAGAAAGAGTCACCAACATCCGCAAAATGGAGAAAAAATATAACTGCACCTTGGGTATTTTGTTTGACTTGCAGGGCCCCAAATTGCGCATTGGCACTTTTAAAGATTACCGCATTAAACTGGCCGAGGGGGATAAATTCCGCCTGGATATGAACCCGGAACCCGGGGACCAAACCCGCGTTTGCCTGCCCCATAAAGAAATTTTCGCCGCTATGAAACCCGGGCTGGAACTGCTGCTTAACGACGGCGTCGTCCGCCTGCGCATAGACTCCTGCACCGCCGACACGGCCGACTGCACCGTCATCGCCGGGGGGGAACTTTCCAATAAAAAAGGCGTGAACGTACCGGGCGTAAAATTGCCGCTTTCCGCCTTAACCGCCAAAGACAAAGAAGACCTGAAAATCGCCGAAATGTTGGGGGCTGATTTTATTGGTCTTTCCTTTGTACAGGAACCGGAAGACATTATTGAATTACGCAGCTTAATGAAATCCAAAGCGCACATCATCGCCAAAATTGAAAAACCTTCCGCCATTGAACACTTGCGCGAAATTATTGATTTGACCGACGTTATCATGGTGGCCCGCGGGGACTTGGGCGTAGAAACCAGCCCGGAACTGGTACCCGTATTGCAGAAAAAGATTGTTTCCGGCTGCCGCAAAGCGGGCAAACCGGTTATCGTAGCCACACAGATGTTGGAATCCATGGTACACAACATTATGCCTACCCGCGCCGAAGCGTCTGACGTAGCCACCGCCGTATACGACGGGGTAGACGCCGTTATGCTCTCTGCCGAAACCGCCCAAGGCGACCACCCGGTAGAAGCCGTAACCACCATGCGCCGCATTATTGAAACCGTAGAAAACGACCACCGCTACCGCAAAGGCCTCTCTTTATTGGAACGCCGCAACGAAACCACCAAAGAAGGCGCCATCACCGTAGCGGCCGGCGTAGTAGCCACCAATATGGATACGGCAAACGTTATTGTAACGTTTACGGATTCCGGCTATACCACCTTGCGCGCTTCCCAGCAAAGAAACGGCGGTTTGCCGATTCTTTCCTTAACCCCGAACCTTACCACCGCCCGCCAAATGACGGTTGTGTGGGGGGTAACGCCTATTGTGGTGGAAAACCTCCGCAATTTTGACGATATCGCCACTGAAGCTAAAAAAGCCGTGCTGGACCAAAAACTGGCCCATCCCGGTGACAACATTGTGGTAACGGCTGGTATTCCTTTTGCGCAAAAAGGCACCACCAACTTGCTCTATGTAGTAGCTATCTAATCCATTGAGGAACCTAAACCCCCGGGTATACGCCCGGGGGTTTTTTATTGCATTCTGGAACCCCCCGGTGCCTAGGGTGGATTTATTGCTTTCTTTTTAGGCTTCTAATCCGTTTAAATGGATTTAAGCAGGCCCCTCGTACCTTTCCCTACGCCAAACGAAAAATAATACCACTTGCCTTGCCCCGCCCGTTATGCCCCAAAACCCGGGCGTTGGGCTAAAACGCACTCTAGGCTTGTACCGCATGCAAAAAACCTCAGAAAACCCCGTTTTGACGAGTTTAAAGTCATTTATATACCGGGTATTTAGTAAAAAAGGGGGGGGAATACCGCGTGTTTTATACCCCGCCCTACGAGGTTGTGTAAGGTTAATTTTGGTTTTATACCTCCGCTTTTTAGGCTCCGCCAAGGTGAAATAACAAGTAAAAACTGCGTTTTTACTGCGGCCGGGTGAGGCTGGCGCTCCACCCCGTACACAACTTATTGTTTTTGAGGAAAGAAAAACCCCGCGTCATTGTTGATGACGCGGGGTTTAAATGCAGTCTGCAAAATTACTTAGTGTACGACGCGATTACATTTTGCAATTTTTTAATGTCGTCCTCAGAAGAAGCCGGATTGGCGGCTTTTAAATTCATGGATTGCAGCTCCTTGGCTACCTCAGACAGACGGTCAAACTGGACCTTAGCGCGCGGCTTATCATCAGCGTTGGCGTCAAAGTAAGCGTTTAATACGCGGTAAGCCCGTTCATAGTATTCAGTCAGCAACACATAGGTGGCTGCGTCCGCGCGCCCGTTTTGTACCTGGTAGGCAAGCTGTTCTATTTCGTTTACCAACACAGAACCCAGTTCATATAACTCATGGTTCTTAGGCATGGAATAGGTGCCTTCCGGTATATAGCGGGTTTGCGTTTTGGGCGTTACGCCGTCCGCTTCAAAGAACATTCTGCCAAAGGAATTGATATTTTCTTTCAGCTGGACGGACAAGTCATTATGTTTAATCATTTCCACCAGCGGCACCGCAATTTTGGTGCGCAGCTTGTTCACGGAAGAGGAAACTTCCGCTTCGCCCAAAATCTCACTCAAGGCGTGTAAGCGGTTGTTTAATACCACCATGGAGTTAAACAATCCCGTTACTTTCTGTTCAGAGCTGGCCCCATAAGCAATAATCTTGGAAGCGATATCATCTATTTCCTTATCCACCGCGTTCCAACGCATTTTGGCGTTTTTCTTATTAATACCAAACGTAGAAGCTTTTATTTTACCCGCGGCAATAGCTTCCGGGCTGATAGACAGCGGTTTCACCAGCTTCTTAGCGTCCAAGATTAAGTGGCGGTTCGTCCAACCCAGCCACGCGGCTACCGCGGCGGCATAAGCCAACACCATACGGCTAAAAGCGATGGAGTGTGATTCTCCCTGCGTGCCTACCAAATTTGTAACGGTATCCAAAATATCACCTTGCCAAGCGGTGCCTAACATGGAAGCCATATCCTGCATGAGGAACACGCCCAGCACCGTTACGCCGATACCAATTAACCCGCAGCCGTTCATATAGGAATACAACGCGGCGCCTTTGCTGCTGGCGAATTTTTCGCGTACTTCTAAAATTTTCTTTTCATGTTCTTTTTGTTCCGCCGTTAAGTCTGTGCGGGCCTGCAGATCTAATTTTTCTTGCTTAAAGATAGAAGAAATAAAGTTCTGCATGCGGGCCGCGTCCAGCTGGCCGGGAACAGCGGTGGCCGCGTACAAAACCAAAATAGTAGCCAAAGAGAGCAATGCCCCCGGCCCGTCAGAAGGTAATCCCACCAACGCGGCGGTGGCAATAGGCAGCAACAACAAGGAGGCGCCTGTTAATTGGTCATCGGTCGCTTTATTGGTTTTGACCCATTTGGTAGCCAAACCGCGCACTTTGGTGGTGGTGAACAAGCACAACGCCGTTAAGAACATACCCAACGCTTTACCAGCGTCCGCCGCATTTAAATCCAAGAACGGCATATAATTTTGCATAAACGTGGTAAAGGAAGGCCATTCCATTACAACCTTTTTACCAACTTCAGTCAATGCCTGGCCCAATACAAGCAAGCTGGCAGCATAACTGGCGTATACCTTGCTTACGCGGCCGGCAATTTCTTTTACTTCAGGCATTTTTCTAAAAGTCTGTTTATACCATTTTTGGTTTTCTTTTTGCAGCTGCGCCATAAAAGCCGCTTCTTTTTTGGCGGCTTCCGCTTCCGCCTCGCGTTGGGCTTGCGTCTTATTGGCTTCCTCAGCCTCTTTCTGCTGCGCAGCCTTGCGGCGGTTCTTAAACGCCTGCAAATCTTGTTCAAACACAGGGGTATTAAAGTACAACATAGAAGCTATGGTCAATAACACAATAGCCGCAGGAACCACTATGGACCAGTTCAGCGTTTCCCCATGGAATTTAAGTCCGGATACAAAAGCACCGAAAGTAAGCAACGCAATAAACAAGCGGGAATAGTTCTTGTTATTGGCGAAGTTTAAATGGGCACCCGTACGGGCAACAGGGTCTTTATAAAAGTTAAGTAAGGTTTGGGTGCTGGTATTAAGCAAGCTGCCGCCCAATACCATGGTGGTGGTAGGAATACCCAAGGCCACATAATCCCACCAAGTAGCGTCTTTAGGGAACACAAAGGAGCCATCCATCCCTAACCCAAAGAAAGAATACAACAACGCTACCAACGCCAAACCATATACGCCTAAAATGGTGGCGCTGTGTCCAATGCGGGACATAAAGCCCATCAGTCTGCCCGCGAAGAACGGAGTGGTATACCCAATACCGCCAAACGTGTTAACCAACCAAGACCAAGCCCCCGACAAAGATTTCACGGTATCTTTGAACGGGCCGGTTAAGGTTTGCCCGGCGTCGTTCCCCACAAACAAAGCGTGGAACGTAAGGAATTGTTTTAAAGAATTGGGCTTATTGAGTTCCAGCTCTATGTTTAACTTACCTTTTTGGGTTTCCAACAAATTGGCAAGAGTTAATAAGTCTGTTGTGCTGTAAGGAGTATCCACCGCCACACGCCCCGATTTGCGCTGGCGCACACGGCCCCATTTACCGTATTTTTTCCAGGGTTGGGAATAGCGCAGCGAATATTTATTGCCTTCCACCAGCGCTAAATTCCCACGAGGCATGGCATATTTCCATTTTCCTTCTTCATCCAACAACAGCACATAGCCTTCCGGAATGGAAAAACCAATATTGGAACTTAAGCCCACCATGGATAACAATCTGTTATATATTCCCGGCATGGTTTTGTAAGAAAGGATGCCTACCGGGCCGTCGCTAATGCTTCCGTCAGTATAACGGTAATAGAAAGGAATATTGTTTTTATAGAAGTTTTCCTGCTCTTTGCTAAACGGATTCCACCACTGCACTTTGCGCGATTGTGCTTGGTAAGCATTGTCACGCGCGAAAGAAGGAATACGCCAAGTTTTCTGTATTAAATCCAAATCCAACTTAGGCGCAGTGGGAACCATGCCGGAGTATTGCTCCGTCTGCAACGGCATAACTTGCGACTCTTGGGCATATACGGCTTCCACTTTGGCCTCCCAATCTGTGGTGGACATTAATGTCTTCAACCCGGCAGACAAAGGAGCCTGGGCCACACCGTCATCAATAGAGAGTAAAGCCTTTTCTAACGCCTGCAAATGATACAACGCCAATAAGCGTTTGCCTAACAGAGGCTTATTCCCAGTGGTTTCTTCTATCAATATGCGGGTTTCTTGCGGCAGTTTCTGAATAGAACTATATAAGAGGTTGCGCTCATACAACGCCAACAAAGCCTTCTCTTTCAAATCATCGGAAGCCGGGCTGCGCACAATAGAAACCAACGAAGAGGACATCGGACTTCTTTTTGCCAGTACGTTTTTGGCAATTTTATTGGCCGCGGAGGGGGACAATTCCATCCGTCCATTATCAGCCAATTTATCCCTAAGCCAGTTGGAAATGGCGTTTCTGTTAAGAAAAGCCAGCGGCTGCCAGGCGCGGTTTTGTTTTAAATCTATGGCAACGTTCGCCGCATTCCCCGCTTCCGCCGCACCCAATACCCGCGGCGTTATGCTGGCTGTCTTGCCCACAACCGCGGGCGTTTCCGACGCACGCAAGCCCATACTCGCCAGCG